>NZ_LT821324.1 GCF_900169085.1 Chlamydia suis | reverse complement strand
TTTTGCAACTTTCGGTGGTAGACTTTGCAACTTTCGGTGGTAGACTTTGCAACTTTCGGTGGTAGACTTTGCAACTTTCGGTGGTAGACCTGGTCAAGATAGACTTTTGTTAAGAAAAAAATTAAACTCTTGTGGCTCCGATTTGGAATTGCTTTGTTTAAGAAAAAATGGATTCAAGAGTTTGCCACAGAAGCCGGTTATTCTTAACTTTTGGAGATGCTGCGGAAATTTGGCTGTCAACACTATCTCCTTTAACTAGAAAAAATTACGCATCCGGAATCAAGTTTTTAGTTTCTTTAGAGATATTTGACCTAACGGAAACGCTGGAAAAAGCCATCTCTTTTGACCACAACGAATCTTTGTTTAAGATCAAGTCTACCACCGCATTTAACGGAAAGGTTTTTTCTGAAGCCTCTAAACAGGCTAGAGCAGCCTGTTATATATCGTTCACCAAGTTTTTATGCAGATTAACCAAAGGATATATTAAGCCTGCCATTCCTTCTAAAGAGTTCGGAAACACCACATTTTTTAAAATTAGAGATAAAGTCAAAACAGTCTCTATTTCTAAAAGGGAGTGGACTATATTTTTTGATGCGCTTCGTTTGGTGAATTACAGAGATTATCTGATTGGGAAGCTAATTGTGCAAGGCGTTAGGAAACTGGACGAGATTTTGTCTTTGCGTAAAGAGGATATTTTTTTCGCGTCTAACCAAATTGCTTTTCGCATTAAAAAAAGACAAAACAAAGAAGTTAATGTCTTGATTACATTTCCTTTTAGCTTGATAGAAGAGTTGAAAGAGTATGTCGGCAAGAGAAACGGCTTTGTATTTATTTCTGAAGATGGATCTCCAACAACAACAAGTCAAGTTGCGCATAATTTTAAAATTGCAGCGCTTCGGAGTGCAATGACAACAAAAATTACTCCAAGAGTTCTTAGAGCTAGTGCGTTGATTTATTTGAAGCAAATAGGGTTGAGAGACGAAGAAATTATGCGAGTTTCCTGTCTTTCTTCAAGGCAAAGCTTATGTTCTTATGCATGTTCTGGGGGAAGTTCTATTTTATGTTTGCCGAACATGCTGTGATATAATTAAAATTATATGCGTTTTTGTTGCGTGAAAAAACCTTTGTAGACTATATTAGAGCCATCTTCTTTGAAGCGTTGTCTTCTCTGGAGGATTTATCGTACGCAAATATCATCTTTGCGGTTGCGTGTCCTGTGACCTTCATGATGTCAGAGTCTGAACACCCTAGGCGCTTGTACTCTGTCACGGCGGTTGCTCTAAGCACGTGCGGGGTTATCTTAAATGGGATCGATGCTTGCAGTCCTGCTTGAGAGAACGTGCGGGCGATTTGCCTTAACCCCACCATTTTTCCAGAGCTAGTTACGAAGACCAAACCTCTTCGTAGCCCAATGTACTCTCTTAAAGAGTGCATGAACTTCTGAGGATAAGTTATAATAATCCTCTTTTCTGTCTGACGGTTCTTAAGCTGGGAGAAAGAGATGGTGGCTTGTTGAAAACATATCTGATTAATCTCCAAGCTTAAGACTTCAGAGGATCGCTTGCCTCCTTGTAGCATGGTTTGAGCAATTAGCCAATCTCTAGTGTTGATTTTTTTTAACTCATTTAAAAACGAAACTGTTTGAGATTGGTTCATCGCGTTTGTTTTTACAATTTCTCTAGTTTTAAAGAATGTTCGGCTGTTTTCTTGTTTAGAGGGCTGTGCGATAGTAACAATCCCTTGAGTCATTCTATTTAAAAATCTAGTCAAAGAAATATAGCTGGCCGCACGAACTTGTTTGGTTCCTTCTGTCCAAGACGCTTTTGATGAGGGAATTTTTTTTATCGCGTCTAATATCAGGTTGTGGTTCAAAAGAGAAAATTCTTGTAGATTCATATCTAAGGACAATAATCCGATCTTCTCTAAAGACAAAAAAGCTCCTCGATAAGATCTGCAAGTGTGTTTATTTAATGATGCGGTCCAATGCATGATAATCTCGAATAAAGAGAAGCTTCTCATGCGTTTCCAATAGGATTCTTGTCGAATTTTTAAAACTTCCTGATAGGACTTTTCGCAATGTTCTAACGACATTTCTTGCTGCAAAGATAAAATCCCTTTACCCACGAAATCCCTCGTGATATAACCTATCCACAACTGTCCTGATTAGTGAAATAATCAGGATGTTATTAGGATAGCACGCACTGTATTTTTTTAGAAAAACATGAAAACAGAGTCTGAAATAGTACGCCGCATGCAAGATATCGAGTATGCGTTGTTAGGAAAAGCTTTGGTATTTGAGGATTGCACCGAGTATGTGCTGAGACAACTAGCTAATTACGAATTTAAGTGCTCTCATCACAAGAATATTTTCAGAGTTTTTAAGTACTTAAAAGACAACTCGTTACCAATAAGTATCGATTCTACCTGGGAAGAACTTCTAAGACGGCACATTAAAGATATAGATAAGTCTTATCTTGGGTTAATGCTGCACGATGCCTTGTTTGAAGAGAAACTTAGAAGTGTTTCGCATACGGTGCTTCTTGATGATCTAAGCGTATGTAGTGCCGAAGAAAATTTAAGCAATTTCATTTTTCATTCGTTCAACGAATATAACGAAAACCCTTTAAGAAGATCTCCGTTTTTACTGTTAGATCGCATAAAAGATCGTTTGGATAAGACGATTGCAAAGACTTTTTCTATTCGTAGTGCTAGAGGCCGATCTATTTATGATATTTTTTCTCAAGCCGAAACAGGCGTGTTAGCTCGTATAAAAAAAAGGAGAACGGCTTTTTCAGAAAAACAAGATGCTTTTTATGACGGATTACCAACCGGATATCAAGATATTGATAGTAAAGGAGTTGTCTTAGCAAACGGAAACTTTGTGATAATAGCTGCTAGGCCTTCTATAGGAAAAACAGCTTTAGCTATAGATTTGGCTATAAACATCGCTATCCATCAACAGCGTCGGGTTGGCTTTTTGTCTCTAGAAATGAGTTCGGGACAAATTGTTGAAAGAATCATAGCCAATTTAACAGGAATATCTGGTGAAAAATTACAAAGAGGCGATTTATCCCAAGAGGAGCTTTTTTGTGTGGAAGAAGCTGGAGAGACTGTAAGAGAATCACACTTCTATATATGTAGCGATAACCAATATAAGCTCAATTTGATAGTGAATCAAATTCGTTTATTAAGAAGAGAAGATCGTGTTGACGTTATATTTATCGATTACCTACAGCTTATTAATTCGTCTACAGGAGAAAATCGCCAAAATGAAATCGCTGATATTTCCAGAACTTTAAGGGGGTTGGCTTCAGAGTTAAATATTCCTATAGTTTGTTTATCCCAACTGTCCAGAAAAATTGAAGACCGAGCAAATAAGGTGCCTTTGCTGTCAGATTTAAGAGACAGTGGTCAGATAGAACAAGATGCAGATGTAATTTTGTTTATTAATAGAAAAGAATCCTCTTCTACTTGCGAAATAACTGTAGGGAAAAATAGACACGGATCGGTTTTCTCCGTAGTGTTACAGTTCGATCCAAAAATAAGTAAGTTCTCTGCTATCAAGAAAATATGGTAAATTACAGCAATTGTCACTTCATTAGAAGTCCTATCCATTTGGAGAATCAGAAATTTGGTAGAAGACCGGGGCGCTCGATTAAGATATCTCCAGAGCTATCTAAGAACGGATTAGTTGAAGTTATTGGGCTTGATTTTCTTTCTTCTCATTACCATGCACTAGCGGCTATTCAAAGATTGCTTACGGCAACAAACTATAAAGGAAATACAAAAGGCGTTGTTTTATCAAGAGAATCGAATAGCTTCCAATTCGAAGGATGGATTCCTAGAATTAAATTTACAAAAACAGAGTTTTTAGAAGCCTATGGCGTTAAGCGATACAAGACGTCCAGAAACAAGTATGAATTTAGTGGTAAAGAAGCCGAAACCGCGTTAGAAGCTCTATACCATTTAGGACACCAACCTTTTTTGATAGTGGCAACAAGAACTAGATGGAATAATGGATCACAAATAGTTGATCGCTACCAAACTCTTTCTCCTATTATTAGAATCTATGAAGGGTGGGAAGGATTAACAGATGAAGAAAATGATGATATCTATTTAACCCCATTTAATTCGCCATCAACCAGAAAACATAAGGGGTTCGTTGTAGAACCTTGTCCCATTTTGGTAGACCAAATAGACTCTTATTTTGTTGTTAAGCCTGCCAATGTATATCAAGAAATCAAAATGCGATTTCCAAACGCATCGAAATATGCCTACACGTTTATCGACTGGATAATTACCGCTGCAGCTAAAAAGAAAAGAAAAATAACCAGAGACAATTCTTGGCCAGAAAACATGTTTTTGAACGTTAGCGTCAAAAGTCTTGCTTATATTCTAAGGATGAATCGATACATTATCACAAGAAACTGGAAAAAAATTGAATTAGCTGTTGATAGATGTATAGAAATAGCAATTCAATTGGGGTGGCTTTCTAGGAGAAAGCAAATAGAATTTATGGATTCATCCAAACTTTCCAGAAAAGAAATTCTTTATTTAAACAAAGAACGTTTCGAAGAAATAACAAAACAATCAAAAGAGCAAATGGAACAAATAGAACAAACCGAGCACAATTAATACAAGCTTGAAACAAAAAAGCCAGTTTATTTAAAGCTCAAAATAAAAAGAGTTTTAAAATGGGAAATTCTGGTTTTTATTTGCATAATACTAGCAACTGTGTATTTGCAGACAATATTAAAGTCGGGCAAATGACAGAACCTCTTACAGACCAACAGATAATACTTGGAACAAAGACGACTCCTGTCGCAGCAACAATAACTGCCTCTGAAGGCATTTCTTTGACTATAACAAACTCTCAGCAAAACAATGCCTCAGTAAATATCGGGTTAGATGCTGAAAAAGCTTACCAAACTATTTTAGATAAGCTTGGCGACCAAATTTTCGATGGAATTACAGGATCTATCGTAGATGGCGCAGCTCAAGAGATTTTAGATAAAATCACATCAGACCCTTCTTTAGGATTATTGAAAGCCTTCAACAACTTTAGAATCACAGAGAAAATACAATGTAATGGTTTATTCACGCCTAGCAACATCATGACTCTTGTAGGAGGAACAGAAATAGGTAAATTCACGGTAACTCCTAGAAGCTCTGGAAGCATGTTTCTAGTTTCGGCGGATATCATTGCATCAAGAATGGAAGGTGGCGTTGTACTAGCGCTAGTAAAAGAAGGAGACTCTCAGCCCTGCGCGATTAGTTACGGATACTCTTCTGGAGTCCCCAATTTATGTAGTTTAAAAGCCTGTGTTACTAATTCTGGATTAACACCAGCAACATACTCTCTCCGTGTAGGAGGTCTAGAGAGCGGTGTTGTATGGGTTAATGCTCTATCCAATGGGAACGATATTCTCGGAATAACAAATACTTCTAATATTTCTTTTTTGGAGGTGATACCTCAAACAAACGCTTAAATAATTTTATTGGATTTTTCTTATCGGTTTTATATTTAGAGGAAACAGTTCTAATTACGGGGTTTGTTATGCAAAACAAAAGAAAACTGAGAAACGATTTTATTAAAATTGTTAGAGATGTAGAGAAAGACTTCCCTGAATTAGATCTGAAAATACGAGTAAACAAAGAGCGAGTTACTTTTTTAAATTCTCCCTTAGAACTCTATCATAAAAGTGTCTCACTAATTTTGAGCTTGCTACAACAAATAGAAAACTCTTTAGGATTATTCCCAGATTCTCCTGTTCTTGAAAAATTAGAGGATAACAGTTTAAAGCTAAAAAAGGCTTTGATTATGCTCATCCTGTCTAGAAAAGATATGTTTTCTAAGGCGGAATAGGTTTTTAACTCTAACGTTGGAGTCGATTTGCAAACCTTAGTTTTTTGCTCTTTTAAAGGGGGGACAGGTAAAACAACTCTCTCCCTAAACGTGGGATGCAATCTAGCTCAGTTCTTAGGGAAAAAAGTGCTTCTGGTCGACCTCGACCCCCAATCCAATCTTTCTTCTGGATTGGGGGTCGGAGTCACAAATGACAAAAAAGGCCTTCACAATATAGTTTACGCCTCAAGTGGTTTAAAATCAATTGTTTGCAAAACAAAAAAACCTGGTGTAGACATAATTCCTTCCTCGTTTTTGTCTGAGCAATTTAGGTTATCATCAACGTCAATCATCCCCAAAAATAATTTAAAACTGTTTTTAGATGAGTTTTGCGCTTCTTTTTACGATGTCTGCATAATAGACACTCCTCCTAGTCTTGGGGGATTAACGAAAGAGGCGTTTATTGCAGGAGATAGATTGATAGCGTGTTTAACTCCCGAACCATTTTCTATTCTTGGACTACAGAAAATTCGAGAGTTTTTAATCTCTATAGGAAAACAAGATGACGACCATATTCTTGGAATAATATTGTCCTTCTGGGATGACCGAAATTCAACAAACCGGACATACATAAACATCATCGAGTCTATCTACGAAAACAAGACTTTTTCAACAAAAATACGACGAGACGTATCCTTAAGCCGCTCTCTTCTTAAAGAAGACTCTGTAGCTAACGTGTATCCACATTCCAGAGCCGCAGCAGACATTCTAAGCTTAACATATGAAATAGCAAATCTTTTGCACTTCGAACACAAACAAGACTTTTCCCAGAGGACACTGTGAATAAACTTGAAAAAGAAGCTAACGTCTTTTTTAAGAAAAATCAGACATCTGCTTCGCAAGAATTTAAGAAGAAAGTTCCTTCGATAGAGATGTTTTCAATAGCTTTGAATTCGGAAGAAAGCCAGAGTTTGGATCGGCTTTTTTTATCCGATGATCAAGCTTTGTCTGACGAGGAATCGTACCAAGAAGATGTCCTATCAGTTAAACTTTTAACCAGTCAGATAAAAGCAATTCAGAAACAGCATGTGCTTCTTTTAGGAGAAAAAATCTATAATGCAAGGAAGATACTAAGTAAGAGCTGTTTCTCTTCGACAACGTTTTCTTCTTGGATAGACTTGGTTTTTAGAACTAAGTCGTCCGCTTACAACGCGTTAGCTTATTATGAGCTCTTCATAAGTCTTCCAAGTCAAACTTTGCAAAAAGAGTTTCAATCAATTCCATATAAATCTGCGTACATTTTGGCAGCTAGAAAGGGAGACTTAGATACAAAAGTCTCTGTTATAGGGAAAGTTTGTGGAATGTCAAATGCGTCGGCTATACGAGTTATGGATAAACTCCTTCCTTCGTCTAGAAGTAAAGAAGGACGAGAATTCCAGGAGTCGGATTTAGAGAAAAATCGAAAGTTATCTGATTCGCTCTTAGAGACACTTCGAATCGTTTGCTCTGGAACTCCTTTATCTCCATACAACGAAAATCTTTTACAACAGTTGTTCGAAGTCTATAAGAAAAAGAGCTGATCCCGGTCAGCTCTATATATATATCTATTATATATATATATACTTTAGGGATTCGTTTTTACGAGAGAG